>NZ_CP030875.1:0-43768 GCF_003323835.1 Klebsiella sp. X13 | reverse complement strand
GGAGTATAGAACCCAACCCATATCGCCAACCCATAACCCATATTAGCGATCCATATATGATCCGGTTGGTTATTTTTATGTGGGTGGACAGGCTGGACAAAGTGGACAGCTATATTTTTTGGCTGTCCAGTATGTGTGTCTGGTAGTGGGTGGACAGACTGGACAAAGTGGACACCAGCCGTAAAGCCTTGATATATAAGGCTTTATCTCTTGCAATCTGTCCATTTGGTATAGTGGACACGTTGTTCTGTCCAGTGGACAACAGCTAATTAGGGTTTAAAACTGTCCATTTGCTTGTCCAGTAGTCCAATTAGCAGGGTGGACAGCTTTGTATGGTGGACAGGATCGAGGTAGAACAGTGTAGCTAATGGCGGTGTTGGAAGCAATTAAGGGTTTTGGGTTTTGTTGGTTTGGGTTTATGGGTATCAACCTAAATCCCATAGTAACCCATACCCTATTTGATACCTGATCTCAAATTAACAGTAGTATAGATTAGTATAGTCTATATTGTAATTGCTAGTTGTGGTTCATTTGAGCTACAATATTATCAATCCAACGATAACAGGAAGCATCGAGCATGAAACTGATTACCCTACTGTCTAAACACTTCGACGTTGAAGTAGCTGATTTTGAGATGGAAGATGAAACCCTTACTGGAGCAATCTGGATTTATGAGAAGGGGCAAGACTCTGAACCAGTTGTGATCCTGAAACCAACAGAACAGCCGGGAAACTGGAAAGTTGGAAACATCTACTCTGCCCTTCCTCATGATGCCATCCTTTCAGAACAACAGCTAAAGGAACTGGTAAAGGCCGGGAAGGTGCTGAAGGGCTAACGCCCTGACAAAAAC
Source organism: Klebsiella sp. X13 (assembly GCF_003323835.1). Classification (NCBI taxonomy): domain Bacteria; kingdom Pseudomonadati; phylum Pseudomonadota; class Gammaproteobacteria; order Enterobacterales; family Enterobacteriaceae; genus Klebsiella; species Klebsiella sp. X13. The sequence goes on along the minus strand of NZ_CP030875.1, from coordinate 42,918 downwards.
AAAGAGTATAGACTATATTATACTAATCTATACTCTGTTATCTTCTGGTCTGCCATTATGGTTCCAGCTCCGGCATAAGGTAAAACTCGCCTTTTGGTTATACTTCTACTTTCTCCCTGATGTGCCTGATTACCTTAGTTCTACGCCAGATTTCAACACAGAGAGTATAGTCTATATCAGTATATACTACTTGTTTTTGTTGCTCACATGAGCTACAGTATAACCATTAACCAAAAGGAGGTTTCCAACATGGCCGCAAATGCATTTGTTCGTGCTCGTATAGATGAAACACTGAAAAATGAAGCTGCAGTAGTGCTTGCCGGAATGGGCTTAACCGTTTCCGATCTGGTTCGTATCACTCTGACTAAGGTAGCCAAAGAAAAGGCTCTGCCGTTCGATATGCGTGTTCCTAACGAGCTTACTGCTAATACCATCGCTAACAGTGAGAAAGGCGTAGACGTTCATACAGCTAAAGATGCTGATGATCTGTTTAATCAGCTTGGTATCTGATAGATGACCACAAGGACGATTGAATACTCAGGCCAGTTTCAGAAAGATGTGAAGAAGGCTCAGAAACGTCATAAAGACATGAGCAAGCTTAAAGCCCTTATGACGCTGTTAATCAATGATGCCTTGCCATTGCCTCAAGTCTACAAAGATCACCCTCTACAGGGGAACTACAAAGGCTATAGGGATGCTCACATAGAACCGGACTGGCTACTCATCTACAAGATAACTGATGAAGTCCTACGCTTTGAGCGAACCGGAACACATTCAGACCTGTTTTGATGGATCGGTAATCATTATGAGCAAGTTCTTTGAAGAGTTGTTGAAATCAGCAGAGGAAGCCGTAAAAATCTCAAAAGGTGAATTGAAACCTTCCCGGATAACCAGACTCCCTAAACCTGATAAGACTAAATCAGATGGAAAAACTAAAGCCCCTTAATGGGGCTTTTTTTATTCGTATAACTTTTCAACCATACTTCCAATTAAACCTGTTAATGTTGAAAACATTTTTGGTTCAGGTTCACTCTTAACACCAAGATAGTATCCTTTAAAATCGCCTCTTATAACAACGTAGTTAATATCAAACTTTTCATTTCTATCTATTAAATACCATTCTTTAGCGAGGTCTATTCTATGATTAACCCATTCCTGAACTTTTAGAGAAAGTTCACTATCGATTCCATCATAAGCATGAGAACATATAATGACGTTTTTTGTTTTAAATAAATTATTGCAAGAAAGTCTTTTCATCCTTAATGATTCTATATCGGTATAGATTTTTAGATATTCATTATTAGATTGTTCTAAGCCTTTTTTGAGATTCACATCTTTTATTTTATCTAATGTAGGGTAGAAATCTTCAAGATAGGTTTCAAGTTTTTCTTTATAGTTGTTTTCGTTTATGTCAGGGTAAGAAACAACTAAAGGCTGTTCTATTTTTACTGTAGGATTTATGTTCACTTCATCTGTTTGACTTGGAAATCGAGATGCAAACAAAGCGGCAGCTATTAATGCTAATATTAAATATAACTCGACCCCCTCTTTGTTCTTGAAGTATTTAACGTGTATTTTTTCTTTGATTGTTTTAAAGCTATTAAATATATTCATAATGTTTTCCTTTTTTTGTTTGGTTATAGTTAATAGATACTTTAATATAAAGTAAAAATCAAATATATATTATACTTTTTGTTTATGTTCCGACGAACGGAGTATATATAAAAGAAAAGCGCCCCGAAGGACGCTTTAATAACACTAACCGAAAACAAATAAACAGAAACATTATGAATGAACAGTTAATATACTTAACTCTCTTAATCAATATCCAATTAATATAAATAAAAGTCAAATTTATTTTAATTTATTTTCTCAATATAGATTGACTTATATTTAAAATCGAATATAACTTAACTATAAACATTTAAATATAAGGAATAAACATTATGAAAAACACTTTAAATACAAAAATACAGAGTATAAGAAACAGAGGTATAGTATCAAGCAGAAACAGAATGCTATTTTCTAATGACGTTGAAACTGTTAAGTCTTACATTCACTTTGCTGGAACTTCTGAAATAAACACTACAGATGAAAATGGTAAAACAGCTTTGTTCGGGGCAAGCTTTGAAATAGCTGAACTTTTAATAAAAGCTGGTATAGACGTAAACAAAAAGGATAACTTCGGTAATACAGCATTGTTCTTTAGTGATTTTAACAGCACATGGTTGTTATTGAATAAAGGCGCTGACATTAACGCTGTAAACAACAATAACATGAATGCGCTATACACGGCTGATACGTCTAAGGCAAGGATGTTAATCAAATCAGGTATAAACATAAACAATAAATCTAAACTTGGTCATACCGCTTTATATTACGCTCACTTATTAAATGACAAAAACATGATGAGTGTTTTAATGGATGCCGGGATAGAAATAAGTCATAAAGAACAAAAAAGATACGCAGCATAAGGAGCAAGAAATGAAAAAAGCTAAGTTTGTTTTCAATATAGTAGGAATGATGATTTTTAATATATGTGCTGTTATTGGTTTTCTAAGCATGTTGAAGGTTGAAAACACTCTTAGCTACTGGATAGCTTCTGTTGTGGTTGGACTATTAACGATAGTCGCATACAGGAATGAAATATCAAATGAGTTTGGAACTAATCAAAATATTAGAGGTAAATTATGATGAACGTAATAAAGGCAAATTTAATATATATTATGATTGGATTTAGCATGATGGCTTTAGCTTATGGTATCGCTGGATTATTTGGTGATGTGTTTATAAGTAATCATAGTTGGATAGTTTATGCATTAGCACCGTTAATACCAGCAGGTTATTTATTTGCGGTATCAAATATAGCTATATTAGTTTTTAAGCTCCTACACATATTATATCTATGGCTTGATTTAGAGTCTAACAATGAAGATGTAAGCAAAGCGAAGTGTGATAGAAAAAGATTAAGAAGATCAGATAATAAAAGGAGTATTCAATGAGAAAAAGGTTAAAAACTATAGGTTTTAAGATTCCTGAAAGAATTAAGAGCTATATCAAAACGGGAATAATGATAACTTACATATTACTTACCATGATATTTATTTTAGGATTGATGAGTAATGATTCAGCAGCCAGTAAAGGTGATGTAGGGGGATGTTAGGATCATGGTTTATATTTACATTGCCTCTTCTGTTTTTAATAGTTGGAGTGCCGAAAGAAAACGGAGAAAAAAAATGAAAAAAGACATAACAAGAGAGTTAAAGAAGTTAGGTTTACATAATGGTAATGAGTTTATAGCAAAAGCGGCGTTAATTGAAGGAGAGAGGGCAGAAAGCATCTTAGCACTGATAGAACGCTTAGGTAGACGCAAAATCATTCCTGATGGCGTTAAACACGGTTTCAATCAGATTAAGGCAGCATATAGGTTATCCGGCTACATCAATCAGGCCATAGCTGTTATAGCGTTTAAAGCCTATGTGAGCGAGCCAGCAGAGAATTTTAAGGCAGATATACACTGGAATATTTAAAGGAGGTAGTTATGGGAACAGAGACAAGAGAAAAGGAAGCTGAAACATGGGCTGAGTTTATAAAAGAGTTTTTGAATGATGGCGGTATCATTTACAAACAGATAGAAAATAACAATCAAACAAGTAGAGGTTAACATGGCGGATAAAATAAATAGTTTATTTAGAAGTCTTTATGACTCTGATAGTGAAAACGGAAAAAAACTTAGAGAATTCTCAATGATAATAATGAGATTAGGAATATGGATGATTACATATGGTTCTTTCAGTGTTTTATTTGGTGGTTTTTTGGGTTTCGATTTCAATACAGACGTAATTGCTAAGATGACTGTAATTACAGGAGTTGGAGGTGTTGTATTTCTTATGGGTTTGTTTATTACGTTTATATTTAAAAAAGATGGCAGTATCTATGATGGTAAAACCATCAAACAAAACAACAAAGGAGAATGATTATGATAAATAGTTTTAGATTATTAAAAGACAGAAAGAGCAAGAAAGGATTTTCATTATTAGAGTTATTATTGGTGTTAGGTGTTATAGCAGCATTGATAGTAGCAGCATTTATGATATTTCCAAAAGTTCAGGCTTCACAAAGACTCGATAGAGAAAGCAGAAACTTAACAGCTATCCAAGCAGGTGTTAAATCGCTTTATGGTGGAAGGGCTAAAATATCGGATTTGAATACTGATAGTTTCATAGCTTCCAAGAACGCCCCTGATAACATGATCCAAGATGGTAAACTCATCAATGAGTGGAAAGGGAATGTATCAGTAGAGTATTCAGGTAATCATGGTAAGTATAATATTATCTATGACGCTGTTCCGGCTTCTGACTGTTCTAAACTCATAGCAGCAGTATCAGGAAACTTCGTTATCATAGATGTTTATAATGGCAATGGTTCAACGCAAGTAAAAAATCTGGAGGAAGGTAAAAACATAGATATAGCAGCTACATCAGCAGCATGTTTTTCAGAAGATAACTCTACGATTATATTTTCTTCAATCATATAAAGTGGAGTTAACAACATGATTAAAACATTAAACAGAAAAAAAGGATTCTCATTATTAGAAATGTTATTAGTATTTGGAATTATATCAGCGTTGATAGTGGGTGTTTTCATGATTTACCCAAAAATAAGCGCAGGACAAAAAATAGATAATGACATAAAGATTTTAGGAACTCTTAACGCAGGGATTAAAAACCTATACGCAGGATCAGCAAACTACACCGGGCTTTCAGTAGATGCCGTTATCAAGGCTAAGTTAGTGCCGGAAGACTTAGTAGACGAAGGCCAGATATGGGATAGCTGGAACGCTAACGTTCTCATAGAACCCTATTATGACGGTAGCTTTTACATAGGGTTTGAGAACGTGTCTGTAGATGCCTGTGCCAAGTTCGTCACTCAGGCTGGTTCAAGCTTCTTTAAGATAATTGTAGCGTCTACAGAAGTGAAGAACACTGATAACGGTATGGATCTCAACATGGCAACACTTACAGCGGCCTGTATCAACAATGATGATGGTTATGGCGGCAGACCCGTCACAATTTACTTTTACGACAAATAATAGAGAGGAATGAATTATGAATAGAACAAAATTAGTCTTAGTTATACACGCATGGTTTTATATAACATTGGTATTTGCTGGTTGTGGTGCTCTTTTGTGGGCTACTGTTATTAACCCTTCTTATTTAAACATGGGATATATATTTATAGCTGGAACGATAATAGCATGGTATGAGGCATTTAAAGTAGTAAAACAGCTAAGACAGATTAGAAAAGGAAATGTGAAACCCCTTGTTTTACACTTCAATGATAAATATGAATGATTATAAGTGAAAATATCCAAAATTAAAGCCCCTATCGAGGGGCTTGGTTTTTCTCTGGTGTTGGTATTGCTTTTAGTCTTCTTTCTTGATCAGGAAGCTTTCCAGCTCTTCGCCCTTCTCAATCAGTTCTTTCAGTGCTAACGGCATACGTCCACGGCCTGTCCACGTCTGTTCTTCACCCTCTACAGTGAACGCATATTTTGGCTCAACAGAACCACGTTTAACGCCTTTACCACCTTTACCCTTGCCTGTAGGGGTAGGTGCATCAATTTGACCAAGTAGAAGCGCTCTGACGGCCTCAAGGCTTACTTCAAAGCCCTCAGACTGTAGAAGTTCAGTAGTAGCCTTCAGCTTCTCTTCTACCAGTGCCTGTTTAGCGATCTCTTCCTGCTGTGCTTCTTCGATTTCACCTTTAACGATGAGAACCTTCTCAGCGAACTCAAGGAAGCTTTCATGACCCATCTCATGGGCTTCTTTTCTGATAGTGCGAATGTTATTAAACTGCCCTAATGCGCTCATGTTTTATCCCTTTCAACATTTAAGTTAGATGGTAAACATAGCACAGCATAAAACAGGGAACAATAAAAAAGGGCTGTTAAGCCCCTTTTAAACAATGGTGAGTAATGGCCTTTTCAAATCTGGTTTGATTTTAAATCTGTTTGAAACATCTAAAATCATTTTGTTGGCTAAAGACAGATTACTTCTGTATATATCAAACAAATCCTCTTCAATTGCCTCTAAAGCACCTTCTATGTCTTCCAATGACATTTCACTTACAGCTATGTAATGATCACAAAGGTCATTAACTAAATATTGGTATAACTCATCTTCTGATTTATCAGAGTAAGCATAATAACCCACTCCATCTAATGACATGATGTATGTTGATGATATATGAATATCTTGGTTAATATCCTTTAATCTTATTGTATTAATATCATTAATCCATTCTTTATCTTTAAATACGAAAAGCTCTTTTATGTTTCGAACATCTTCACCACGTTCAAGCTCTTCATTTGTGAACTCATCCTGATATAAAAGAAACTTAGCAAAAAGAATAGCATTAAGCATAAATTCAATGTTTTTATTTTTCATAAACAACCTCACTTTTTATTATCAGGCACTGATTGTTTTTAAGCAAGGTATCAATCGAATACTTTATTATACCAATTGCGGAAAGTGTATATTTAGTCGGAGATATTTCTTTTAACCTATATTTTAGATCTTTACACAATCTCACGAATACGGGGCGTGTGTCTTTTCTTGATGCTCTATAGTTAACTGTAGTAAATGGAATAATGCTACTATCACGCTTTACTGATTCAATTACGATTTCTTTCTCAATTTGTTGTATTGAGATTGAAATGTTTTCATCTAATATTTTGTTGATTCCATAATCTAATAAAGCTGATATAGACACATCAATAGCACCGGAACAATGTCTTTTGATAAGGGCTAAAAACTCTGGTGTCATTCTTAACTGTATAGTATCCACATCATTGTTAAACGTTGTTTGATTTAACACTAAGATCTCGCCTGTAATACCATCATTGATTTCAATATTCATATTTCAGCCTCTTATTTAAAAAACAAATAAATGATAGTTATAAGAATAAACATGAAAACACACCAATCTTTAAAAGTGGTTTTATTTTCCTTCTTAAAAACAGGTTGCTCGATTATTTCTTCATCATGATGCACTACTTTATCCATCTCATATTCTGTTATAAAAGCCCTCTTTACCCTATGAATATCCTTATTATATATTATATTTTTTATGCGCTCATTTATGATTAGATTGTCGTATTGATCAAGAAATATTTCCTGATTCTTACTGCTATCATACTTAAATGGTATTAGTCTATACCATTCCCTTAAACTTTTATTAGGATGTTTCATGTTGTGTTCAATACTAAATTTCATATTTTTAGGCTTTACAACATTAACACCTGTAAGATTGCTACCTTTAAGAGATTTCAATAAAGTTGGAGTAATTAAATAACAATTATCATCACAATAAAGTATTTCCTCTCCGCTAATTATATCAATAATCACATATTGTTCTGATTCTTTAACAGTTATATCGTTCTCTAAGATGCCTATTCGGAATGGTTTTAGCATATAATATTTCATTTTATTCTCCTTTGTTTTCTGTTCATTTATTAATTAGCTAATTAAAATATATTTGTCAATAATATTATACACATCTTGACTATATTAATTATTGTTGTATTTATTTATATGTAAGCCAAATAAAAATAATAAGGATACAAAACAAATAAACATACAAAATGGAGAAAGTTATGAAGAAGAAAAATCTTTTTATTCTAAGCTTATTCTTAAGCTTATTCATAACCTCACCTGCCCATGCATTGAATCTCTTTGGTTTAGTGACGGGAAGTGAGGATGCTGTAGGAAACAATATAGACAAATGGTTTAACCCGTTTCAATCAAACATCACAGGAGCCGTTCTTGATGTTTACTTGCCTATTATAATGCAGTTAGGTGGGATTATAGCCGCATACACGCTTATTGCCGGAACAATGTCAACAGCTCATGACGGTGAGATGTTAGGTAAAAAATGGTCTTCAATGTGGGTTCCTATAAGAACAGCCTTGGTTCCGGGTTTACTTTTCCCGATCTCCAATGGTTATTCTGCTCTACACATGATTATATTGTGGTTAGTATTAGTTGGTAATCAGTGGGGTAATGATGTTTGGAATAAGCTTGCACCACGCCTAATCACAGATAATACATATATATCAGTTGATAACAAAGCAGCAATACGACAAGTAGTAATGAATACATTATATTCAGCAGCTTGTGTTAATATCTACAATGAAAATGCTAAGAAAGTTAATGCAAATTCGAAATGGGGGCCTGCTTATCGTTATATGGATACAACTCCGATTAAAAATGACAAAGTTGTAGGTTATAATTTCGGTTTACCCGCTGCACCTAACAGTTCATATGGAAATGGTATAGACCTTTGCGGTAGCACTAAGTTAAAACTCATAGACAAGGATTTAAAATCGGGTTCTACTTTGATTGATACAACTAAAATCAGTAAAGCCGTTCAAGAAGCCCAAATAAAAGCTAATGAAGCTTTGGTTAAGGGAGCTACTGCTTATGCAGGTTATCTTTCATCAATGCCAAATGATAACGCTGAACAATTAAATAAGATTATAGATACTTTAGTTAATGCTTATAGCCAATTCATACAAGCTTCCGCTGAAAGCGTTATGAAAGAGTCATTAACACAATCTGAAATTGATAAGCTAACAGAGAAAGGATGGACTTATAGTTATACTTTCTATTCAAGAATTGCTGATTCAATATCAGAAGCTAATGCAGCGGTTAACAGGTATCCTACGGCTTCAATGAATTTTCAACAAAATGATAATGCTAACTATTATGGTTTTAGTAGTGGAAATCAGCTTTATGAAGTATATCCAAAATTAGAAAGACTTCAAAAACTTTTGAGTGATGCAAATAAAGTAGACTCATCTATGTTAGATTCTAATAAAGGTGATGATGGTTGGTATCAAAAGATTATATCAACTTTAGGCGGAAACTTATCATGGACAAACAACTATGAAGCATCTAAAGCATCAAGTTTAATGCCTCTTTCTGTATCCGTTAATTTGGGTTCAAGAATGATAGTTAGTGCTGAAACATCATATATACTTTTAGCGGGTGGTGCTGTGGCAGGTGGTAGTATTCCGTTTGTTGGTAATGGTATACAAACAGCAGCAATCTTTGTATCTCCACTCTTTAATAGTATACTAAAAAACACTATTTTAGGTGGGAATTTGTTAGCGTTCGTAATTCCAATGATGCCTTACATAATAGGTTTCTTCTGTGTTGCTGGATATTACATATTAATATTTGAAGCAATGTTTGGAGCGCCACTTTTAGTTTTGGCTATGTTATTACCAGATCAAGATGGTATTGTAGGTAAGCAAGGGCAAGGATACATGCTTGTTTTAAACATTGGTTTAAGACCACCATTAAACATGGCTGGGTATGCTGGTTCCTTCGTTTTGACAACTATACTTTTCGATATGATGAATTCTACCTTCTTTACAGCAGGAAGTAATACTGAAGGTGGCTTATTAGCCATAAATAAAGGCTTAACTATGCTCCTACTATATGGTTCATTAATGCTAACTGTAGAGTTAATGTGTTTAAAACTTATGCATGTTATTCCTGATAATCTTTTTAAATGGATCGGTGGGGCAACATCCTCTGTGTTAGGCATGGTTTCAGGACAAGCTGAATCATCAACAGCTAAAACCGCAGCGGCGGCAGCGGCAGGTGCTGGAATGATGTCTAATATGATGTCTCCGCAGTTTACCAAGCCTAAAACTGAACCTAAAGAAACAACACCGGGTGGTAATGATCCTAAAGCAACCGAAGGTAGTAATACGGGATTTGATGATGTAAAAACTGAGCCTGTAGTTAAAGGTGATAGTGGACAAGATATCAAAGACTTTGGTGAAGATGAAAATAATAAATAAAAAATAATATATAAAGCCTCTTTTTAGAGGCTTTTCTATTGACATGTTATTTTTTTATTTGTATATAAAATTATACACACTTATTATAAAAGGAAATACATTATGAAAAAAAATGAAATAAACATACCCAATGGTTTAAAAACAGGTCTTAAAGTAGCCGCGTTTCCAATTATTGGTTTTTTTAAACTCTTTACCATTCCATTTCTTATCCCATTTTTATTGGCAAAAAAAATATTTAACAAAGTTAGATATGCCAGAGGCTTACCGGGACATGAAGTTAATAGTTTTGATGTTTGGTATGAAATTAAAAATCTAAATGAGGCGAAACTTAATTACATGTATAAACGCTGTGCGTCGATGGCGTGGCTGTCTTTATTATTTTTTATTTTATTCATGTCTATCACCATCTTTATGGCTTGTAATGGAACTAAATTACTTTTTGTTTCTTCTTCTTTAAGTCTTACAATTTTAGTGTTTACTCAGTATTTTCACTTTGTTGTTTTTGCTTACTGTTTCAAGATACGCTCCTTTGATTACAAGCTTGATACTTTTAAATCTCTTGAAGATATTCTACCCAATCCCTTCAATGATATTGCTATGGCAAAAAAAGATGGAAAAGAAATTCCAGTTCAGTTCTACCCAAAGGGTAGAAATATTTTAAAAAAATAATTTGATATCAATAAAACTGTACGATATTATTTAATCAACAAAACGAGAGAGAGGGCTTTAAAATGTTATGGGAAATCACTGAATGGTATATCGAAACGACTAAAACTTTAGCAAACATGTTTTATGCTATACCGCTTTTAATGTTTCAGATTGCTTTGACCTTAGCTTTTATTTTCGGTGTAATTCTTCCGATTAGTAAAATCAAAGGATTGAAGAATCTTGATTCAAGCGCTGCTGCACCATTCATGGCAGTCTTAGGTTTACCTGCTTTAGGATTGATATTTTTAACATTCGGAATGACGGGGGTAGCGTTTTTAACTGTCATATCTAAAATATTCAATCTGAATATCTTATAATAGCAATACTCTCTCTCTTAAAGAAGCCCGCCTTGTGCGGGTTTTTTGTTTATAGACTTCCAGATCCTACATTGTTATATATGGTTCATAACCCACAAAAAAAGTGATGTGTATGAATCCTTTCCCGCAGCAAAACAAAAGCTATCAATTCTATTACGATGAATCTAATAACGTTCGTAAACTATATCTTTCCAAACAAATTGATGGTTATAACATTGACCATGATCCAGACAAGCACAACAGCGTAAACTTCGTGTTAGCCGGTGTTGCTCATACTGGTTCTTCATCGAGTGCCGACTTTGATGATTTACGCCAGCGCATACAGCTACAGGCCAACGCCAAAGAGTTCAAGCTGAAACACTTAGCCAAAGGCGACTTCCTGACTATGCTCACGTCTAAGAAGCTCACAGCGTTCTTTGAGTGGCTTCTCTATGGTGATCTATACCTACACTACTTCCATCTCAATATGGAATATTGGGGATACGTGGACATCATTGATGACTGTTTCCTCTATGGACGTGAGAAGGGCTTTATCAGAGATAGTAGTGATCAACAGTTTCACGCCTACCTTATGGCAAACAAGGATGCTCTACACACCTACGTTAAGGCTAACAAGATTGCTTTCATCCAGTTCCTCAAGTCCTATGACTTCCCATACATAGAAGGTAAGGAGAAGGATTTCATACAAGGGCTATCAAGCCAGATCTCTAACCATTGCGTTAACCTCTATACAGCTACCAATAAAGATGATTTCCAGCTCCGGTTAGCTCATGGCCTCCTGCAGCTCCTGATGGCCTGCTCTGACCAAAACATAGATGATATGACACTCACTATGGATATTAGAGATGAACCGCCTGCAGACGACGATAACCGCCTTGTTGATGGTTTTGCTATGTTCTACCAGAACCGGGCGCAGATGTTCGAGGCTTCCAACCATATCTTTGACATAGAGAAGGTAGTGGAAGCAGATCTACAAAAGGCAGCAGAAGCCAACCCTAATCTAACGCTTAATTACTCTTTCGCTGATTCCAAGCAAAACCCGCTGGTACAGGTGAGTGATGTTGTGGCTGGTTTTATGCAGCACTATTTTGATTATCTCAATAGCCATAGCTACGAACAGATTAAACATGACAGAAACAGCCTTAACGAAAGGCAAAGATTAAATATGGAGTTTTTAAGGCTCCTGATAAACAAATCTCATGATAATAACCCAACATTATTACATTATGTTATGTCAGCTTTAGAACATGAAAAACATAAAGCATTTACTTACCCGGATGAATCATAAATAACTATGAAGGGGCTTAATGCCCCTTTTATTTTGTGTTTACCTATACCGCTAATCTTGTTTTATTATTTAATATCTCAATTTAATTTGATTTTTATTGAATATATGATGTAATTAATAAACCATATAACAAAAGGAGAATCATTATGGGTAAACAGTATAAAGTAGTTAGTATTAATGATGTTTTAGATAACGCAGCATTACAAACAAAAGAATATAACAGCAAGCAAGAATATTATGATGATGATAAAACCTATTTTCAAATGTTCCATGATAACGCTGAAAGTATAATAAAATCCACTCCATCCACATCTAAATACACTTCTGATGAAACTACAGGTGATTTAGTTCTTGATCTTGGCAATAAAAAGATTGATATATCTAACTATACAGAGGAAGATTACAAGGCTTTATCTGATGATTTATCACATCAACTTGCCGCAAAAGAAATTGAAGATACTATAAAAACCGACCCTGAACTTTCTGATTTGAATAGAAGATTATCAAATGGCGAAATTTCAATTGATACCGATAGAGAATATGCGTCATTAAGTGATAGTAATGGTGAGCTTGTCTTTTCAATAGAATCTAATAAAAACCATAATCCATCTAAATCTTTAAATTCTGATGAGGGATTCCGTTTTATAGCATGGGATGGTGAATATGGCGGTGATCAGCCTACATTAAGTGATGGTTTAAAATCAGCGCAATCAAATATCCAGATCCTTGAAGCAGAGGCGGCATTAGAAATAGATGAACCAGAACAAAAATCAAGATCTTCATACAGAGCATAAAAAGGGGGCGTTAGCCCCTTTTTACATTCTCATCCTCTGGCCTTGTGTGGCTCTTACCTCTGGAACATCAATCTCTTTATTGTTAACCTCTTCTCTCTTCATACCGCTGAATGGCATGATCTCATCAAGACCTTTGGCTTTATGGATACCTTTGAACAGTTCTTCTTGTTCAGCGTTCTGAGGCTCTACGACAAGCCCTAAACGGGTTGCTTTCTCATAAGCTACACCCAAGAACACATCACTACCTTCAAACGTTATAGACTTCCAGCCTTTAGCTATGGCGAGTTTAGACATTTTTTCTGATACTGTATTATAGTTTTTGCCTTTAGCTCTTATTTCCTGAGCACTTTCAAGAACAGATGTTTTATCTTTAAAGTGAATAATACGTGTTTTAGATCTGTTTATGATTTTATCAATCTCATCACCAAACGTATCATAGATTTTATCCTCACTTAAAAAAACAGGTTTAGCATTGGAACTACCTTTTAAACCATCAGCAAAGTAATCTACAACATCACCTAATTTCTTATACCACGGCGTTTGATGTTCCTCTTCATAATCGACTTTTTTGTTGGTAGCTATTCTTTCTCTTGTTTGAGATAGTTTATTTTTAAGGTTTGAAGACTTTTTAAGAGTCATTGTCTCTTCAATACCAACATTGTTGTATATTTCTCTTGTCAATTTATCTTCATCAGTAAGCGTTTCTTTTTGGCTATTTTCTTTAACAATTTCATCATGCATGCTTTGCATAAAGCTATTATAATCACGTTCTCTTTTAAGTTCTTCTTCTTTTATCTTTTCACTTACCTCTTTATACCATTTTTCATTTTCATTTCTTTCATTAATAAGCCTTGTAGTTATAATATGATTCTCTGTTGTCATAAGCTCATCTGAAATTTTACTGTTAACAAACATGTAAGCATCCCTTTTAATATCACTCCATTCTTTAAGTTCATTATGTGTCATATCAGGAAGATCTTTATTGTTAAGTATGCTTTTTATAGATTTGTTCGCTTCTTCAAGTTTATTAGACGCATCATTTTTGTTTTCTATGATAGATTTTATAAAAGCATCATCAAAATTTAATGTATCCTTGTTCTCTATTAGGTTGGAGAAATTTTCTACAGTCGCTTCTAACTTATTTCTTTCTTCAATAAGTTTATCCGCATCTTTAGGGTTGCGATGTTGTTCAGTAAAACGATCTAAATCAGTATAATCTATTTCATTTTTGGTAGTTGTTTGCGGAGACTGATTATTCGTTAAAATATTAAATAAATCATTTTCAGCGTTTTCTTTCCTTACGTTCAATTCATCATTTACTCTTTGAGAAATAATATCGAACTTATTCATGTAGTGATCACGTTTTTGAGTTGCCTCTATAACATCACTTACATCAAAATCATAGTGGTTATGAATGACCCAATCGCAATTTCTTATCTCTTGTTCATTTAGTGCTTTTTGCTTTTCAAAATACTCTTCTAACTCTTCGGTAGTCATGTCTTTAAAATCCAAAGCGTATAAATCATCTATATCTTTATCAAACTGTTCCATAAGTTGTGTTTGCTTGTTTGCGAGATTATGCGTTTCAACGTCAGCCACCGGATCACTACTTAACACGCTGTTTATCTCTTTAAGTGAACCTTCCAGTTCTGATAACTCATCATTGAACGTACTGATAACAGCGTCATTGAAGCCATGCGTATCTTTGTTAGCGATAAGCTCATTAATCTTGGTGATACGTTCCTGTAGAACAAGGCGGTTCTCGATAAGCTCATCAGCCGGGTTAGCTTCTACTGGTAAAGCCGGTTCTTCATCCATCGAGGGGAAGAGTGCTTCCAGCTCTTCTACTGTTTTTTCCTTGAACACATCCTGAATATTTCCGTTCTCATCGAACAAGTTTTCTGTATTGTCTGTCATATTGTTTCCTCTCTTTAAGTAATTGTTTTGGTTGTCATAAACTTTCCCATTGCTAGTATAGTCTATACTAATATATACTAATCTATATCGGCGGAATGTCAATTTGACGGAAAGCCTAACCAACTGAAAAACCTAGAAAAAGGTGAGTGTTATGTTGACTATCAGTGTGTGGAATCGTAAGGGTGGTGTTGGGAAAACAAATTCAGCCATCCAGATAGCTGGATGGTTTGCGGCTCAGGGACGTAAAACAAGTCTTGTAGATCTTGACCCTCAAGGCGGTTCACTTATCTTTGCCGGATATGCCAAACAGAACGGTAAAGAGCTTCCTTTTCACGTTGGCCGTAAACCTGCAGCCGATTCTGAATACATCATTTTTGACCACAGCCCCGGTGTGAATAGCGGTGGTGCTTTGGGTAGCTTTGTGATCGTGCCGACTATCCTCGATGCTTCCAGCTTTTCAATTACGCTCAAAAGCATTGATGAGCTGAAGAACGAAATGAAGAAGCCTTATCTGTTGCTTCCTAACCGTGTTGAGATCCAGAACAAAGAGCAAGGCGAACTGTTAGAGCGCATCCAAGAGAAAGCACGCGCTCATGGCTATGAACAACCTTTCATCAGAAAACGTGTTGCCTACCCTCGCGCTTACGGCATGGGTATAACAGTATTCGAACCAAAATCAGGTTTGCCATCAGCTAACGATGCTCAGGCCGAGTTCGAACATCTGTTATCTGTTATGGGTAGCAAGATTAAGCAACTTGCATCCGGTGGTAGTGAAGCCTGACCCTGAAAAACATGCATTATAGTATAGACTGGTATAGACTAGACTATATTCATTCTGGTGAAATCTGAGGAAGTTTGTGATGACTGATAAGAAAGTAGAAAAGAAGAAAAAAGCAGCAAGTTGGTTAGATGATATGGAGTCGTTTGAAAAAACCTCTCTTGAAACGGCCTTTGCTAACCAGTATGCGGAAACCTACTGGAACTATGAGTATATCGATCTTGGTGATATTCCTCCGGGAACCACGCCATACGTGCGTTGCACCTTCAAGATTACCCGTGAAAAAGATAACTTCCGTATGGCAGCTATCCGTATTCCTCAAGCGCTGGAAGAGAAAATTAAATCTCTTTCCGATGAACCTTATTCCAACGTTATTTTAGCTCTTGCCGATTTGAAAGCCGATGAGTTAATAAAAGAAAATAAAAAAATCATCGTTTCAGAAAAATAATTGATAAAGGGAATACTTCGTCTGTTGTAATTAATTAAATATGGGTTAGGATATATTTATGGGCTGAAACCCAAAACCCATAAAACAGACAATATAATAAGAGGATATACATTATGATGAAAATACTTGGTGAAAAATCAAAAAAAGGGGTAATAAGTGATTTAAGGCATTCTGAGAGTTTCAAAGAGGCTTCTCACGATGGTGCTTTACTTTATGATCCAGTATCAAAGACATTTATTACTGCTGAAAACAGTAAAGAACTTATTGATAAATACATCGGCTATCGTAATACCGAAACAGGAGAGTATATTGATGGTTTGATTAAACCAGAAGACTTTCCAAGCGATGAGTTATTTATAAAATTACAGGACAGACCGGGATATAACACGAAAAGAAGAATAGGTGATGGTGAATCTGATGTAGAGTTTACTCACTTGTTAATTCAAATCCCTGAAGGAACTCCGGTAGAAAAATGGCCTGACTTCAAAAAAGAAGTTATTGAAGCTTTCGCACACCCTAATGAGTGGTATAAGAAAGGTAAAGGTGGTGGTCGTTATACGCCAACTGTTCATATTGGTGATTGTTTTGTAGCTGCTTCTGGCACTCATGTTAGCCAAGACGGTAAAAGTGCTCATTTCCATATGATTGTTGGTTCACGAACTTTAAATAACAAGAACTACTATGGAATAGACCATAATGATCAGCCAATCATCCTACCAAATAATCCAGACTGGAGAAGTATTACAAGACGCTCTTTACTTGGCTCAGAAGCTGAATGGCGAGAACTAAAAAGAAAACGCATTAACGATGCACTTGAAGCGCTTGGACTTCCAAAAACTCATTGGTTAAATAAAGATGAGAAGATGGATGAAAGTAAAGCTAAAGCTAAAGATGCTTTACAGGATGCTATTAAAGATGAAGAGCAAGAAGAATTAAATTCAGAATTAGAAAATCTTAAAATATCTAAAGAGCTTGCTGTAAAAGAGTTCTCAGATAAAGATATTCAGGATGCTGAACTTCATAAAAGTATCATTAGTGGGCAAAAATTACTTGCTGATATTTCTAAACGTGCCGAAGAAAAACTTGCCGAGGCTTACAGGGAAATAGAGCTTGTTAACATTACACGTTCTTCTGTTGAAAATGCTATTGCCTTAGCCACCATAAAACAGAAACTTACCTCTACTGAACAGCTTTTAGAAACTACAGAAGCAACATTAAAAGCTGAAGCAGAATCAAGAGAAGCTTTTGAGAAACAACTCAATGATACAAATGTTGTTCTTGAAAAATTAAAAGAAGAACATGAAAACCTCAAAACCAATTATACTGAAATTACTACTCAATATGATGAGTTAGATACTCTTTATTCCACTACAGTAGCAAAACATGAGGTTGAGATCACTAACCTCACGACTAAGCATACTACTGAAATAACAGCTAAAAATAGAGAGATTGAAGAGCTTAAGTCTACTCATGAAAGAGAGCTTCAGGAACAAGAATTGTTCTATGAAGGTGCGTTAGAAAATCAGCAAAAAACGTTTGACAATCTTTTAGCTGATAAAGAAGAAGAAATAAAACAGCTTAAAACTACTCATGGTAATGAGCTTAAAGAACTTAACGCTATTATTGTTAGCAAAGATACCAATATTGCAGATCTTGAAAGAAAAAATACAGAACTGGAAAATAATCTTGCTACACTGAAAACAGAGAAAGATAAACAGCGTAAAGATTTCGATGATTTAATTGAAAAACTTAAACAAGGTCATTTGGAAGCTATCGAAGCGCTCAAAGCTTCAAATAAATCATTAACCGATGAAATAACTAAACAAGTTGCTGATGTAAGTAAACTGAAAAAAGAGAAGGAGCAACTTCAAACTGAAAACAACGGTTTGAATGAACAACTTAAATCTGTTCAAAAAGAAATTGAAGAACTTAAATCTGACAAGGCGAAATTAGAAGATGATAATAAAGACCTGAATGACGCTCTAAAGGTTTATGAAGATGATAATAAACAACGCTTAGAACAAGCTAAAGATAGCAAGAAAGATAATAATCCTGACCCTAAGAAACCTAAAAACAAATAATTAGAAGGGGCTGAAAAGCCCCTCTTTGCTTTAGCCGATTACATTTGAAGGAAAACATTATGATGAATAGAACAGAACAAGCGAGGATGGCTATACAATCCAGAAAAGAAGCAGAAGCACAGGAACCACAGCCAGAAGTTGAAATAACCGCTACAACCTCAAATGTTGAGGTTGATTATGGTTCATTGCTTGGATATGTCTGGAAGAACAGAACTGACTTATCAAGGAAAGAAAAAATTATTTTCAGACACTCATTACCATTTAATGACAATAAAACACTTATTGTTGAAGAAGGTATAAACAGTTATTCACTATATGGCGATGAGAATTTTACTTGTCAGCAGGTAAATATGTTCATTGATTATTTTGGTTCAAAGCTTAAAAAGTGGGGTTGTTTCAAGCCGGAATCATATAATGATGAGTTTTTATATTTCTTTTTCAAGGAATGTATCTTAAGAAACTTACCTGTAGCAGTATCAATATTCAACGTTGATCAAAAAAAACAGCTTGAAGTAATAAAAGATGTATTAAATGACATTCAAAATGAGTATGGAAATACAGCCCCAAACAATCTTTCTAAAATCTATATAGAAAACTACGTTTATAACTGGAAGCGAAATTTAAAGGCGATTGCTTAATTATTTCTCACTCTACTATTGATTTATAGTGAGAAAATGTTATAAATAGTAAAAGTGCCATTAGAGCACACAAAAAAGATTATAAAAGGATACATTATGAATATGAGAACAATCAAAAGTGAACTATCAACTGATATAGTTTACCATGAAGAAGAACAATATACCGAGAAGCAACTAATAGAGACTTCTTATTTTGCTGCTCGTGATTATATCATTCACGAAACAGGTATATATAAATTAGCAAAGAGCAATCCAGCTAAAGACAAAAAAGCTAATTACTACTGGATTAAAATTACAGACTATTATATTTATCCTGTTCAGATTCTATCCACAGTGGATTTAGAAGGCGATAACAATGATGCTAACAAAGATATTAATAGCATGTATGTTAATGTAGCTTTTAAAAACATCCGTAATGAAAAGAAAATTCTTTCTATTCCACTCGACCAATTTTCTGATCTCAAATCATCTAAGCTAAAAAAGGCCGGGTATCTTTTACCTTACAGCGATAATCAGCAGTTAAAAGAGATACAGAAAGCAGTGAGCACCGTCCTTGCTACTGCTCAGAGTCCTTATAAACGTTTGGATGGTAAAATCATTGATGATGAAAACCAGCTCATTGATTGTTTACCTGCTTACACAAAGCGAGGCTGGATTGTTGATAGCCTGATACACATAAGAGAAAGCCATCCACAATTCGTAGGTGTGTCCAAGACCAGAACTAAACGTGTTGGTAATGCTTCTATACAGATCACCGTATTCCAAGAACTGATTAAGTCCTCACGCCTTGCAAGCATATTTATATCTGTTGCTTTTGCTTCCTATACAAAGGGGCTGATACGTAAAACAGCCAACTTCTCACCTATCTACAACATTTTCGGTGAGAAGGGTAAAGGGAAGTCTACATTAGAGGCCATGATAGCCAGTATTGAGGGAGCGCCTAACCGTGAGTATGGTCTTATCAGAGACAGTAAGACCACGTTCCCCGGACTCGAAGAACTCTTGGCATCTTACACCAATGGCTTTTTCGTCATTGATGAGATTGATGATATGTTCCGTGGTAGCGCCAGTGATGCGATCTCTAAGCTCATGACTATTGCTAACAATGGTGGGCGTTCCAAGTATGATAAAGATACAGAAGTTTCAGAAGGTAAAATGTGGAACAGTATCTTTTTCACTACCAGTAATAAATCCCTTTATGAACTAACAAGAGGGGATATGAAGCAAAGCGCCATTGACTCACGTATCTTTGAGTTTGACGTAGAAGATCCAGAGATAAACATCTTTGGTATTAACTTAGAAGAAGGGCGTGGTGATGTTGTTGAATGGTGGCTAAACCAGCTTGACCAGAATTTTGGTCATTTATACCCCCTTATTATTGATTATATCGTTAAGCATGTAGATGAGTTGAGAACTAATATTTATGCTTATGAGGGTGAGTTAATAAATGACCCTAACTATAAAATCATTCATGATGAAAGAAGAACCATTCAGACAATAGCACTTTCAAAAATTGGTGCTGATATTGTGGGAGCTATTCTTGGTGAAGAATATGGCATGATTTGCCATGAAGCTATTGATATACACAAATCAAGATTCTCAAATAAGGACATTCCTCAATTTGATGTAAATGAGAAACATTGGGATAATATGGACATTCTCAAACTCATGATCAACGCCAATAAAGCTTCTTTTGTTTGGGAAACTTACGCTTATTCTGATGATGATTCCTCTAACAGAGTAGCGGCTCAAAAATCAGAAGCGAAGCGTTATTCTGATATGGCTCAGTCAAAAGGTAATGTTTTAGGTATTATTCATTTGAATAGCCCTATGGAAACACCAAATGATTTTGATGGTTATGTTATTTTAAATACGATGGGTGATGAACACCTAAGACGTTCATTCAAACTCGAAATTACAGAGCTTGTAGCTTCTGCTAAGAAACTTGAACTCTATGATACTAAGCGAGTAAGGGGAGCAAAACAATTGCTTCTTGGTTCAACTTCTACCCGCGAAAAAACATTTATTCTTAAGAACAGACCTGTTGTGATTGAAACAGAAAGCGAAGAGGCCAAAAATGCGCTTCTTGACGAAGCTTTTATTAACAACTCTATTGATAGTAAAGCTGATCTTGAGGAAATCATTAAGTATGCGCACAGCAATGTTGATACAGTAGTAGATGGAGAACCATTAGAGTTAGACGATGATTTTGTGCCTTTTTGATTATTGATTAGGTTTAACTTTAGCCTCGTTTATGCGGGGCTTTTTTACGCATAAAAAAAGGCCGGGAAAATCCCGACCATACAATATAAAAAGATTTTTTCCTCAAATGGAGGAAATACATTATGAATAGATTTAAATATACATCTTAACCTTGTTAAAAGCAACTTTTTTAAAAGAAAATAGTATAGTCTATACTAATCTATACTTGAAAATGTTATTATTATGGTGTATATAAGAAGGAGAGAGAACATAGAAGGAGTTAAATATGAAAGATTTAAATTTAATTGAAGAATACAATTACGATCTCTTTTTGGTAAACACCTATGAAGAAGTTGTAGATTTAATAAAAAAGGGCGCAGATGTTAACTTTGTGAACTACAAGGGGTTTACTCCGCTTTCAGTGGCGCGTAATGTTGATGTAGCTAAGGCTCTTGTAGAACTTGGTGCTGATGTTAACTTTATGAATAATGAAGGTGAAACACCTATATTTCACAATAGTAATATTGATGTAATCAGGTATCTTGTTAGCTGTGGCGCTAAAATCAACCACAGAAACAACAAAGGCCAGACAGTGCTTTTTAAAACCAACAAGCTTTTGAATGTTGCCCGATTGATTAACATGGGCTGTAATCCATTCCTGAAAAGTGCTGATGGTCATTATCACTATGAAAACATGACAATGGCAGACAGGAAAAACTACAGTCATTTTATAGAGGTATTTAAAAATAACGTAAGAAAAAAGAATGAAGAAAGAATGTTATTGAGCGCTTAAATTAATACTCCTTCTCTCTGACCCGCTTAATTGCGGGTTTTTTATTTCTATATTATTGACCAATAAGAATTAATTTTGTATATAAAATACATCACATTTTAATTATTAAGGAGAATATTATGGAAAACTTCCCAAAAGAACTATTTACTTCAAAAGATGTTGCCGGGTTTGAAAAATATATTATAGATAATGGCATTGGTAAGGATGATTGGCTTACAACAAATCATCACACTCTATTGTTATACACACTACTTTATAAGAAATATAAAGATTATGAAATGTCTAAAATGCTTATTAAATACTTTGATATAAACAACCAAGACAGAGAAGGTAAAACAGTTTTATTTCACGCCGTCATAATGGGTAATGTTCCAGCAATTAAATTTTTTGTTGTTAATGGTGGCGATGTTTTAATAAAAGATAACGCCGGAAGAAAAGCCGCTGATTATGCTGCGATGTTAGACATAGAGAACAGTCAGGCAATATCTCGCATGTTGTTATCAGAAGAAAATAAGGCTAAGAAAAAGGCTTAATCATGGATATAAAAGAAGCGTTAATTACAGCAATAAAACAGAATCGAGGTGATATTATCTATGATCACTTCATGTTTCAAACATTAGAAGTTAAACTTAATGCCCTTATTTACTTAATCAGGGTATTGAAAGAAGACGAACAAGGTAATCACTTTATCAATATAATGATTCAGTTAATAGCAAAACCTGAATATCTGAATACTGTTGTTGATACATTAACGCCTCTTCAAGAGGCTGTTATACAGGATAAACTTTCTTTCTTTAACTTCCTGTTAATGAATGGCGCTTCACTTGAAAAGCGAAATAAGCAAGGTTTGAGCGGGTATGATCTCATATTGAAGATTGGTAATGACCGTTTTTTAGATTTTATCATTCAGTATGAAAATGTTCTGACAGAAGTTTATAAGTCCAGAAGATACAAATAGAAAAAGCGCCGGAGAAGCGCTTTTCTAATACTACCAATTCAACATTTTATATAAAAGGATACTTTATGTTTGACACCTGTTTTCATTATTTAATATAGGGTATTAATTAATTTCTAACTGGATAGATATTAAGTAATCAATTTATTTTTACCTGTCAATCGCAATTAGAAAATATTTTCAAAAAAGTGAAAAAAGTAGTTGATCGTCATAAACGAAATACATACGATAGTTCACATCGAAGCAGTCATATTTGCTTCTGATAGTTAAATGATACGTAGGTTCAGGCTTTAGCCCTCCATCTTTCGATAGATGGGTATCAACCAACCGCCGGAATGGTTCCGGCCTGTTCCATCTCAATGATGGGGCTGATCTAACTATCAGAAGGTTGGTTTATGACTGTATCTATCCAAAACCCCCCATCATTAAGCTTAAAGCCCCTCTACATGTGGGCTGGCGGCAAATCTAAGCTACTCAAAAGCTACCAGACCTATCTACCAGACCTGAACAGCGTAAGCGCATACGTAGAGCCATTTTTTGGCGCTGGCGCTCTCTTTGCGTCTGTTAAGTCTACCTACAGCCATATCCCGGCAATCATCAATGACGTAAACCCGGAGCTTATCGCTCTACTGAA
This sequence comes from Klebsiella sp. X13, assembly GCF_003323835.1. Taxonomy (NCBI): domain Bacteria; kingdom Pseudomonadati; phylum Pseudomonadota; class Gammaproteobacteria; order Enterobacterales; family Enterobacteriaceae; genus Klebsiella; species Klebsiella sp. X13. The sequence goes on along the minus strand of NZ_CP030875.1, from coordinate 19,491 downwards.
CACTATCAAGCATGATCATGATGAGCTGATTACCCATCTGCAGGAGCTGGAAGCGGTCTATCTTGGTTATCGTTCTCTGGAAGTGAGGAACTACCACTTTTACCGTGTCCGGGAACAATACTGGAAAGCACAGATCGGAACCGTCCGGGCATCTGCTTTGCTCTTCTTTTTGCTCAGAACCGGCTTCAATGGAATCTGGCAGGTTTCACGCAAAACAGGCCGCTACGGAACGGCTGCAGGACTGCTTAACCATACAACAAGCCTCTTTGATTACTCTCTACTGAAAGAGTGGCATACCGCCCTGCAGGAAACATCTATCCAGTGTGGCTCTTATGCTGATCTCGATGTGCCGGAAGGGGCTTTTATCTACTGTGATCCACCTTACCGGGCGAGCTACGCCGATTATGGCCATGCATTCACTGATGAAGACCATCAACAACTGATCTCATGGTGTCGTAAGCAACAGGAACGGTGCTGTAATGTCTGGTTAGCTAACCGTGAGGCTAATGATGGTTTCTTTGAAGAACACGCCTCTGATGCCTCTGTAGTGCGTTTTGACATTACCTATACGGCAGGAAGACGTAAGAAAACAGCGAATGGCTATAAGGCCGTTAAAGCTACTGATTTGCTCCTTATGTGGAGTAGGCACGAACACACCCAAAATGCAGCGTAATTATTTTTTTACAACAAAAGGAAAATACTATGAAAGAAGATATTTTGAACGTGATTGAAAGTAAAGTTAGCCCATTGATAAAAGTTTGGATGAATGATGGAAAATCATCATTAAACATAAGTAAAGAGAGATACATAAAAGACAGCATTGATAGCAAAGAAGATGTTGATATAAAACTTCTCGCTGTTAAGTATCTTTTACTTGAGTATGTTAATGAATATGCTCCTGATGATTACATTGAAGAAATGACAGAAAGGTTAAATCGCATGTTTGATGATGTAAACCCTATGTGTTCTCTTTTTTATGGTGTTTTTGATATCAGAATGGTTAGCTATTCATTCGAATATTATCTTTCTCATTTCTATTACATGCTGATGGTTATTAGCGGTGATAGTGAAGATGTAGATTATGTGATGAATCTTATTAAAAACAAAGAGGCGTAATATGGTTAACAGAACATTGAATGTTATAAGTATTCAGAAAACCAAAAGGAATGAATCCATTTTGAAAGACTGGATTACCGATTATGACGGCATAGAGTTATTTCTATTAGATCATGGACTATTGATTGAAAGAAGAGAAGACACTGAAAGCAATCATTTTATACTGGTAAAAAGAAAGCGGAAGGAATGGCTTGATTTTTATTTTATTAGCAATAATGAAAACCATCATGATGCAGAGGATATTTTACTTGATATTACCAGTATGTTTGATAGTTGTGCCGCTATAACTTCAATAACAAGCTGGGGTGAAGGTAGCTACAAAAGCTGTGAAACATCATGTTTATTTGAATGTGGTGAGTTGTTTTATTCTTATAAACATATTTCAGGAGAAAGAAGCTTTAAATGGCCTCGTTATGTTTCGAGTGCTTTTAACGAATGGTTAAATCTTGACGCTATTTAGATAACAAGAAGGAATATTGAATGAAAAAAACAGATATTATTTTAAAAAATGAGCAAAGCCTCGCTCTTAAAATAGCAACCATAACAACTAATATGTTGGCAAAATACATTTATGAAGGAATAAAAAAACTTGATGGTGAGAGTTTGGCTAAATATGAAGACTTAGCTGGGTTTCAATCTCATGAGGAAGATATAGATGTTTATGAAGTTTTAGAGGATATAGAAGCATATCAAAATGACGTTATAGATTCATTAGAAACAGATATTTTTTGTGAAAATATAATAACTAACTTTTATGGGAAAAATCATGAATATGAAGCAGTCCATTTTGACACAGAAGAAGAGTTAAACGAGTTTCTTTTAGAAGAAGATCTATTTATCATTAATGACTCTTTAATTATTAATGATGTTTCCGATGATTTAGATGCTTGCTCACAAGTTTTGGAAATGCTTGAAGCTGATAAAAAAGATAACGATGAATAACAGGAACATTAAATGAAAAAAACAGATGAATTACTTAAAAAGAAACTGATTAAACAGATTCAGGCAATCAGTGATAACACACACAAAAGCTTTTCAGCCTTTGCTTTTGCGGCAGCTACCGCCGCAAGGGATACAACCCGGCTTTATGTCTCTGAGATCGAAACAGGAGATTTCTTGGTAAGGCCGGATGTATACGCAAGAACACGCTACAGCAAGATCTGTGATGCCATAGAGACATACATAGAGCTGGTATCAGTCTCTGAGCCGTATACAGACCTGTTAAGCGATGTATTCCATCAACTACAGCTTGATTACGCACCACAGGCCAAGAGAACAGGACAGTTCCATACACCACGTTCGTTAGCTAATGGCGTTGCGAGATTTGTGGGTAATACGTTCTACAAAGCAGAACTTGATTTGTGTTGCGGTATGGGAACGTTAGCTCTGGCAAGGGGAAGATACGCTCTGGAACAAGGCAAGAGTATTTGTGTAATGAAAGGAGTAGATATCGATCCAACTTCTATAGCAGCGTGTTTTGCTCAGTTGGCATACAACAATCTAAAAAATCCGGTTTTTCATTTGATAGATTTAAAGTGCATGAACGCTGTTATGTATTATGGCGATGAATGGGATATTCACTATCGAATTAAACTTGATGATAAAGAAGTAGATAATAACGATAAGTGCTTAGATATGGCGATAGGTTGAAGAATAACAATGAACAAGAGGAGCATTAAATGAAAAAAACAGATGAATTACTTAAAAAGAAACTGATTAAACAGATTCAGGCTATCAGTGATAACACACACAAAAGCTTTTCAGCCTTTGCTTTTGCGGCAGCTACCGCCGCAAGGGATACAACCCGGCTTTATGTCTCTGAGATCGAAACGGGTGATTTCTTGGTAAGGCCGGATGTATACGCAAGAACAAGCACCAGTGCTATCTGTGATGCCATAATGACATACATAGAGCTGGTATCAGTCTCTGATCCGTATACAGACCTGTTAAGCCCTATCTACAGTGAACTCATACTTGATGGAGCGCCACAGGCCAAGCGAAACGGGCAGTTTTACACACCTGATTCTGTAGCTACAGCCGTTGCCGAAATGATGGGGAACAGAGTCAACATCATAGAGCTTGATATGTGTTGTGGTATGGGAGCTTTATCACTCGCAAGAGCTAAATACAAACTGGAGCAAGGCCAGCAGATAACCAAGATGATTTGCATAGATCTTGATGATGTGGCTATAGCCTGTTGTTTTGCTCAGTTGGCGTACAACAACCTAATGAATACGGTGATCCACTCTATAGAGCTATGCTGTAGAAACGCTATCACTGATTACAATCAAGGTTATGAAACGACAATCAGTTATCGTTTAAAGATTAATGAAGCTAAAAAATACCGTCAAGAAATGGAATATTTAGATTTAGCAACAGGGTGATAAACCCTGTTTGCGACATTGATAACTTAATTATCAGTTGTGATTATTAAGTAAGATTTAGTATGCATTATTAGAGAGTGGCGTATTTACTGGGTTTAAAGCGGCTACATCAAATGCCTTTAAAATAATAGCATCGACTCTATTTTTTAATTTATCGTTATCTATTGACTTTCTCTTTATTTGTTTTAATTACAAATGTGAGGCTATCAATAATGACACCTCGCTAAATATTAACTAATGAATAATGGAGATTGTTATGAAAAGAACAGAAAAGTATTTTGAAAGAAAAGCAGACCAAGTATTAAAGGCATTATTTGGAAAGTGTAATTTAGTTTTATTAACAGGTGATACTGTTTTATGCGGTAAAGTTGTTTCTGAATTGAAAGCTAAATCCTCATTAGAAAGGAAGGTAAAAACACCCAAACAAAACACAAAGACTATTTACAATCATAGATCAGAGTTGATTTTTGAATATGATATTGAACATCCTAAGTTTTCAGACTGTAAGAGTGTTGAAGTAGTATTCATTGAAAGAGCTGATTATACCTATAGAGATGGTGATATAAATATAGCTCTTGATGCTTTAAAAGATAAAGATATAAAAGTTGTTTTAACATCCAATAAAAGCAGAAAAGAAATTGCTTACCTCTTAAAAAATAGACCTATGAAGACTATTGAAGTCAACTACCTTGAAAACAAAGCTTCTAAGAGAACAGCAGCAAACAAAGAAGCTATAGAAGCATTTGACACGGTAGAAACGTTCCCTGATGAGATACCACTCTCGGAAGTAGATAACGATGATGTGTTATCGGAACAGGCAATTAATGACATGCTTAACATGTATACTGAAAAAAATAACACTGAGACTGATGATTTATTAAATGAGATCTCATATCTTAAATCTCAACTAAAGGAAGAAGAGGAAATATCTAACTGTGGAAGAAAGTTATTAGAAGAGGCTGATGAATTTATACAGGGATTGATTGCTGAAAATAAAAAACTAAAAGAAGAAGTTAAAGAACATTCCATTGATTTATTCAGATTAGAAATGATTAATGATTTGAATGAAAGTGATTCTACTATGTATAAAAAAGAATACAATCAATTAAAGGATGAGAAAGAAGCTTTAACGTTAAGAATAGAAACTCTGGAAGAGGAAAAGAATAAAGCAGATGAGGATTATGATTACATTGTTCTCGAAAACATGACTCTTCAAAGTGAAATAATAGGTTTAGAAAGAAAGATTGAAGAATTAAAAAAAGAGCATGATGAAAAGATTAATAGTCTATATGGCGAGTTAGAGTATATTATAAAAAAGAAGAAATAAAGGAAGTGATTATGAAAAAAGATTATGAGCACTTAGAATTATCGGAAGAAGACGATGAGTTCTTACTTACTTGTGAGGATGATGATTTTGAAAATGAATCCAGTAAGGAAATGACCTTTGATGATTTCATTAATAAACAGTTTGATTTCATGGCGGCTTTTAGTCTTGGTTTTCTTATGGTGTTGGCGTTCATTATATACTTGCCGTTCTTATTATTATCAACAACCGGGTTTGCTTTTTACAAGATGCTCAAGCAAGTATTTTAAATAATTAAAGGAGGAGGTTTAACTATCTTCTCTTTTTTAATTTATTTTCTCAATTAAACTTGACTTATAGTTAAAATATAATACAACATATCTATGAATAGAAATATTCATTACATTATAAACATTAAAAAAGGAAAACATTATGAAAATAGAAAACATACAAGAAGAAATAAAATCAGCATTTGAAGATAAAAGAATAGTAGTTGTGCGTGGTGGAAATATGTCTCACAGAGATGAGATTATGTTAGGCTTGAAGGATTTAAATATTGAAGGAATAGATAACATAGTTTTCTATAACGATTCTAATATTACAAAAGCTGCTCTCAGACGAGTAATGATGGAATCTATAAACACCTTATTTGTTTTTGACCATCTCGATATTAGTATATCTGAAAAAACTTATGACAAGCACTTTGGCGGAGAGGTAGATCAAATAAGAGGTATAGGTTATAGCTATTTTGCTATGGTTAACGATAACAGTTATGCAAATCGAATATTTGAAAAGCCATCTAATAACAACAAGGTTTTATCATTTACGAATGATAAGGTTTTTTTAAGTCCATATCTTGAACAACACACGAAAGAAAACTATGGCATAGAAGTTATCACAATAAAATAATAAGAGGAAATAAATTATGAATACAGTAAATAAATATATAAAAAATAAAACAACTCAAGTTAAAAAAGCTATATACTCAAGCAAAGTAATTATTTTAACAGGTGGAGAAGCCACAGGTAAAACTTCAATACTTAATCTATTGCGTAATAGCTCATCTAATACCAGATCAGAAAAACTTGATGCATGGAAGACTAAAGCATTTGGTTTAACATCTACAAAATTAAGTATTAACACAATCATCATTGATGGTATAGAACGTGATTGTCTTTTATTAGATGATTCGAGATTAGAGATAACTAAGCTTCACGCTCTAATGGACTATTTACGCTTTAAACATATCAGACTTGTTCTTACAACAACACTAAACCCTAAAGAGTTTAAAGAGCTGATTGGACATAAGCAGGTTAAAACATTTGTTTTAGAGCATGTTGAAGACGACAGTAAAGAAGACAAGGTTAATACGCTTATGAATATGATTGCTAAAATTGAAAACGAGTTGAAATCCCTTAAATCTGAACTGGCTAATGTTTAAAGTGATAAAAGATTTTATCAAAATGGCGAAACAAGGGGCATAAGCCCCTTTGTCATTTCTGGAGTAGCACACCAATGTAAGACTCTCGTATTCACCCTCGTAACAAAAGCAAAAGTTTACCATTGAGACGATATTTGATATTGTTTCAGTATCGCATAACGAGGTCATAACGATGATGTCAGGTCTTGATGGTGGAAATTTTATCCTTAGCTCAATGGCTAAGGAAAGGGTCAGATCAGGTCTACTTGATAGAGCAACAATACAAGGCTCTAAAGGCGAGTATACCGTGATTTTTGATGGTTCAGAGTGGGAAGGTAAGCCATTAGTCTTATGTAGCTCAAGACAGCCATACGAAGCACGGCTCTTCAAAAGCATTGATGGTGCGGTAGCCGAACTAATGCGCATAGGTTTAAGTGAAGCTTCAATCAAAAACACCACCAAATCGAACGATAAATAATCAGGTTTAACATGGATATGCAAAAAGAAACGCTTTTTTCAGAAGTAGAAACAGCTAACAGCAAGCAGCTTGCTGTATTAAAGGCTAACTTCCCACAGTGTTTTGATAAAAACGGGGCGTTCATTCAAGAGAAGCTACTTGAGATCGTCAAATCCTCGGATGTTGAACTCTCTAAAGAATCATACAGCTTAAACTGGCTGGGTAAGTCCTATGCCCGGCTGTTGGCTAACCTACCACCGAAGACGTTGCTCACCGAAGATAAAGACCATAACCAACGTGAAGAGAACAAGAACAGCCAGAATCTGTTGATCAAAGGGGATAACCTCGAAGTATTGAAGCATATGGTTAATGCTTATTCTGAAAAGATTAAAATGATTTATATTGACCCACCATATAACACGGGTTCGGATGGGTTCGCTTATAACGATGATCGCAAGTTCACGCCTGAACAGCTTTCTGAACTTGCAGGTATCGAGCTTGATGAAGCTACACGTATCCTCGATTTTACTGTAAAAGGTTCAAGTAGCCATAGTGCATGGCTGACATTCATGTATCCTCGTTTATATGTAGCTAAACAATTTTTAAAAGAAGATGGAGTAATATTTATTTCCATTGATGATAATGAATCAGCACAATTGAAATTAATGTGCGATGAGGTTTTTGGTGAGCAGAACTTTATATCTCAATTGGTTTGGGAAAAAAAGAAAAAAGGAACATTCCTTTCCAACACAATAAGCAGTGTTAAAGAATATATATACGTGTATTCGAAAGAAAAAGAAAAATTCAATGGCTTAATTGGTGAGATTAATCACTCTACCGAGACTTATCCATGTGTTAATGCAAGCAATAAGAGAGAAATCAGAACCATTCCTAAAGGAATAGTATCTAAATATAGAGAAAGCAATTACTTTATGAAAAAGGGTTCTGTTATCTCAGCGTCAACTATGGACCTTGTATTACATACTGATCTTATTATCAAAGACTCTAAACTTGCAGAGGATCTTAAGATTGAAGGGAACTGGCGTTATAAACAAGATGCAATGACTGAGTATGCTAATAACGGTGAGTTATATATTACTCAGGACTTATATCTAAGAAGGATTGTTGACGAGCCGAGATATAAAACTTTGAAAGATCTATTGCCCAGAGTTGGTGACGACACAGAAAGCAGCTTCAAATCTATTAACATAGATAACCTTTTTAGTGATGGGTGGGGGTCCAATGAAGATGGGGAAGAAGAGCTTAGGATCACATTAGGGAATAAAGGACTAATGTCTTTTCCAAAACCAAAAAAACTTATTGAAAAACTATGTGTTTCTTTACGAGATCCAAATGCAATAGTTATGGATTTTTTTGCGGGATCGGGAACTACTGGTCATGCTATAATGGAATTAAACTCTTTAGATAATGGTAATCGAAATTTCATTAATATACAGATAGATGAAAAAATAGCTGACGGCAGTGAGGCATTTAAAAACGGATACACATCAATTTTTGATATAACAAAAAACAGACTGACAGAATGTCGAAAAAGTATAATAAAAGAAAAAAGTGGCTGTGAAAGTGATCTTGGCTTCAAAATATTTGAAACAGTCAATGATTTTCGTACAAAAGATGAGTCAGAGCTTACGTTATCGAACCATACCTTCTTTGATGATGCTGTATTGACTCCTGAGCAGTATCACACCCTATTGACTACATGGTGCGTGTATGATGGTAGCTTGCTAACAACGCCAATTGAAGATGTTGATCTTAATGGCTACAAAGCGCACTTATGCGATGGTCGCCTTTATCTCATTGCGCCTAATTTCACCAGTGAAGCTCTGAAAGCTTTACTTCAAAAGCTTGATTCAGACAAAGACTTTGCACCTAACAAAGTCGTGTTTTATGGCAGCAACTTCGAAAGTGCGAAACAGATGGAACTTAATGAAGCACTAAAAAGTTATGCTAATAAAAAATCAATTGATTTAGATTTGGTGGTAAGGAACTAATCATGTCTAAAGGGTTCACATTCGAAAAGAATTTACCTCATCAAAAGGCTGGCGTTGATGCGGTGATGAATGTCTTTGTATCTGCCGTACCTCATCAGACGGATAATGTTGCTATTCGCCTGTTATCTAATCCAGAACTGAATCTGTCTGAACAGCAATACTACAACAACATAAAAAATGTTCAGGAGTTCAATGGTATTGAGCATTCAAAAGATAATTACGATGCTAAAAGCAACGTCATTGACGTTTCTATGGAGACAGGGACGGGTAAAACCTATACCTACACAAAAACCATTTTTGATCTGAACAAATATTTTGGCATTAATAAATTTATTATTATTGTTCCTACCCTATCGATAAAGGCCGGGACAGTTAACTTTTTAAAAAGTGATGCTTTAAAAGAGCATTTTAGAGATGATTACGAGCGTGAACTAAAGACTTATGTTGTTGAAAGTCAAAAAAGCTCTGGAAAAAACACAAAATCGTATATGCCTCAAGCTATCCATGATTTTGTTGAAGCAAGTAATTTTAACAAGAAATATATACACGTCCTTGTAATCAACTCAGGGATGATTAACTCCAAGTCTTTAACTGACTCTTATGATGTTGGTTTGCTTGATAATCAGTTTGATACGCCATTTGCTGCTCTTAGTGCGGTAAAACCATTCATTATCATTGATGAGCCTCATAAATTCCCTACGGGTAAAAAGACATGGGAAAATATTGAGAAATTTAATGCTCAATATATTGTTCGTTATGGCGCAACCTTTAGCGAGGGCTATAAAAACTTAGTTTATCGTCTGACAGCCGTGGACGCATTCAATGAAGATCTAGTTAAAGGTATTGATGCTTACATTGAAGATATGATTGGTGATGGTAATGCCAGCCTCAGATTTGTTCAATCTGATGGGAAAGAAGCCACTTTTGAACTGAATGAAAATGGCAACAAAAAAAAATTCAAATTAGCAAAAGATGAATCACTATCTAAAACACATAGTGCAATTCATGATTTAACGCTGGATGCCTTGAACAAGAGCACGGCAGTGTTGAGTAATGGTATTGAACTAAAAATTGGTAGTTCAATAAACCCTTACTCTTACGATCAGACGCTCGCTGATAACATGATGCTTAAAGCAGTCAAAGAACATTTTAAGTTAGAAAAAGAGTATCTGACACAAAGACCACGTATAAAGCCTCTTACTCTATTCTTCATTGATGACATTGAAGGGTATCGTGATGGTAATGATATTGCCGGAAGCCTGAAAACTAAGTTTGAAGCGTTCATTTTGGCAGAAGCGAATGAACTGTTAAAAACAGAAAAAGATGAGTTTTACAGAAACTACCTTGAAAAAACTGTTAAGGATGTATCTTCTGTTCATGGTGGTTATTTTTCAAAAGATAATAGTGATAAGGATGATAAAATTGAACAGGAAATCAACGAAATCCTTCATGACAAAGAGCGTTTATTATCTTTAGATAATCCTCGCCGTTTCATTTTCTCTAAGTGGACATTGAGGGAAGGCTGGGATAACCCTAACGTATTCCAGATTTGTAAGCTACGTTCGAGCGGTAGCACCACATCTAAACTTCAAGAAGTAGGGCGTGGGTTGCGTCTTCCAGTGAATGAATACATGTGTCGAGTGAAAGATCGCAATTTTACACTCAACTACTATGTTGATTTTACGGAAAAGGATTTTGTCGATTCTCTTGTCAAAGAGGTCAACAATAGCTCCTTCAAAGAAACTGTTCCAAGTAAGTTTACTGAAGAGCTTAAGGTTAAAATCCTAACTAAGTATCCTGAGCTTTCATCCAGAACGCTCATGAATGAAGTTTTTGATGATGAAATCATTGATGACAATGACAACTTCAAAGATTCTGATTCCTATACACGCTTAAAAGGTAAATACCCGGCAGCATTCCCTACTGGAGTAAAACCAAGCAAAATTAAAAAAGCTACCGATGGAAAAAAACGCACTAAAATGCGTGTTGGCAAGTTCAGTGAACTTAAAGATTTGTGGGATTTGATAAATCAGAAAGCTGTGATTGAGTATAAGATAAACAGCGAGAATGAATTCTTATCCATATTCAAATCATTTATGCTCGAAGAATCAGATAGATTTACTAAATCAGGCGTTCACACACGCATTGATAAAATTTACATTCGTGATAATACAGCAATGTCGAAAAGTATCATTAGTGATGATGATAACTTTGCTAAACTCAATACAATGAGCTATCGAGAGTTTCTTGATAACTTATCACAAACTATTTTTGCTAAACACGATACTTTGCATAAGGTGTTTTGTGATATAAAAGATACTATCAATATCACTGACTACCTGAACATTCAAACTATCAGAAAGATTAAATCTGGCTTTAGCAAGTATTTGTTGAACAATTCGTTTAATAAGTTCAGTCTTGGCTACAATGTGATATCAGGCTCTATTCATCCTACAAAATTCACTAATGCAGATGGTAATCCTCTAAGTGAGGTATTATCAAGTGATCTTGGTGTATTGCAGGATTATACAAAATCACCATTGGATTCATATCTTTTTGAAGAGGTCTTTTATGACTCAGAGCTGGAAAGACTTAACATAACAGATAAAGAGATCCTGTCTGTAGCTGTTTTTACGAAGATACCGAAGAACTCTATTAAAATTCCGGTGGCAGGAGGATACACGTATTCCCCTGACTTTGCTTATGTTGTTAAAACTACAAGTGGTGATTACTTAAACTTTATCATTGAAACAAAAAATGTTGATGGTAAAGATAGCTTACGCCTTGAAGAACAACGAAAAATTGAACATGCTCAGGCATTGTTTAATCAAATAAGCAAAACATTCAAAGTTGAATTCATGACTCAATTTGCTAATGATGAGATTTATGATTTAATAAAGAAAACACAAGCTTAGTTCTTAGTGATGAAGGAGGCGTTGACCTCCTTCAACAATATTAATACATCATGAAGAAACACAGATGAAATACAAAAGCTTAAATGATTTTCTGGATGATAAAAAACGCAAAGAACAGCACAGGAAACGTCTTGCTGATAAGTTGTTTCATACGGTTCGTTCAGGTAGTGATACTGAGATACAATCTGTTATAAAAGAATGCTCAGAAAGTGGCTTAGATTTTAAAGACGTAAAACATGATTACCTGTTAGAGTATTTTGATTCCTTCCATAACCGCTTTACCCCTCCTTCCATCCCCATCATTAAATTACTTATTAGCTATCAAAATAACATATCTCACAAAGCCAAATTAGCTTTTTGCCGTAATGTATATTACCGTGAAATTTTAAAAGAAGAAGACTTATATGAAGTTTCTGAATTAATTATAAAATAAAGTCTCAATATAGATTGACTTATATTTAAAATCCCTTATATATAATAATATACACAATTAAATATATGAGGGTTTAAAATATGAATTCTATAAAAGAGATTAAAACAATAGCTTTAGCTCATGGAATATTAAATGACATTAGAAAAGGCAGGAATCACAATGAAGTTTTCGCAAGTTCAGAAAGAATAGATGTTGATTATTTAACTAACTATTTAAGCGGCAAGCTTGGTAAGAAAATAACAACTTTCAAAAAACTTGATGGCATACTTTCATACAGCAAAAGAAAAAATGAAATAGTAGCGGGTTCTGTTTTCTTCTACGCTCCTGAAAATGATCAGGACAGTGAGAAAGAAGCTCAGTTCTTAAAGTTGTTAACTTTCAAGTTAGCTCAAAGTAATTCATTCTTCATACATTTTAAAGACCAGAATAAAGGAGGGTTATAATGATATTGGATTCAATTAGTTTTAATGAACACGATTACCACTTGGTTTCTAATACAACAGCGACATACGAAATAAAACTAAAAATAGTCAAAGTTTTACGTGGGCGTAAGTTTGAAAGGTTCAGGGTAGATAGTCCGTTTGTCGAAATACTCAAAGTGGCATATGCCCCGGCAGGTAAGAAAAGAGCAAATGAAACAACGAGTATTATTGAGCAAATGAAAGAGGACTTAACAAACATAGTTCTTGAAGAGGCGGTAAAAACACAGGGTAAGGCAATGAGTTTTATAAAAGGTGATTCAGATGGAGATGATAAATGATTTATTGGTGTTAGTAAAAACAAGTGCGTTTGTGATGGGGTTGTATTTTTCATGTGTTTATACAGAAAGAACACGAAGAGACATTATAAGGGCGTGGTTTAAAAGGAATATAATAGTTGTTGAAAAGCTTATGACTGTAAGCGGTAGTATAGAAGAAAGCACTTTCAAAAAGGATTGGTTTAATCCAAAAGATTACTTAAAGTTTACGATGGCAACAATAACCATACTCTTTTTTATAAGTCTAACAGCAAAGGCAGTAGGTATTGATGAAGGCATAATTATCATGATGATGATTCACTTATGGATTTTATCAATGTTAATTATCAGAAGATACAGAAAACAAAAAAGAATCAACGCAAGAACCAAAAGCAGCAGAGAAGCTTTTAATGGAATGAGCGTATTTTTAAACTAATAAAAGAAGGATTACATTATGAATATATTATCAATAGTATCTGGCGTTATAGTATTTTGTTTATTTATAGCGTTTTTTATTTATACAGGCATTAACATCAAAAACAGTAAGAAATTAACAAAGATATATAAAAATATAGGATGGTTAGGAGTTGCTTTATTAGCTTCATTATTCATATCAGTTCATTTATCAAGAGAAGTTCACATTATTCTATCTCTTATATTTGTTCACTATTTAAAAATCACCTATTCAATGACTTTTATTTTGGGTATTTTCTTCTTAGGAAAGAAAATCCATTCAAAAATAAAAGGTTTTTTCAAGCCAAAGTTTGCGGCATAAGGAGGTTTCAATGAAAGGACGTAGAAAAGGATTTAGCCTGATTGAAATGTTATTAGTGCTGGTAGTTGCTACTGGCATCGCCGGAGCAACGTTTTACGGGTATAGCAAGCTGCAGGAAGGGTTCAGAACAAGCAACGCTATACGTGATCTGGCAACTATCAGTAAAGCCATGAGCGCTATAACAGCTTCTAAGCCCACTGTAGCTGAAGCTAACAGTATGCTCATCAGTTCAAAGAGTCTTCCCTCTACGATGGTAGACACCAGAACTAACACGCTTGTGAATGCTTATGGCGGTAAGCTCACTATAACGGCTCACAACGGCTTGGACGACTCTTATGATGTGTCTTACTACAATGTGCCACCAAGCGCCTGTTCTACGCTTGTAAGCAGCGGCAGGGTGGTTTACAGGAACGTAAGCAACACCACATCAGGATCTAAGATTGCGGCCACATCCAGCATGGCAGACATAACCGCTTTCTGTTCCAGCTTTAAAACCAGTTCAGTGCTTGTTTTTACCAACGCCGACTAACCAAAAGCCCCGACCGGGGCTTGTCTTACCCACCTAACAAAAGCCTAATTAACTAATTGATTTAACTAGTTTTTATTGATACTGTCACGCCGATCTGGTGCATAACTGACCACTTTTATAATGAATGAGGGTTGAGTATGAAAAAGTTTATGGCGGTTGCGGTTATCGGTATGGCTTCACTTCTGGCTGGTTGTAATGACGGCATTTATGGCGAATACATCAGTAAGCAGTATGGGGTAAGGCTTGATATTGAAAAGGACGTAATCAAGTTTAAAGACAGCACATTTAATGTTAAGTCATGGGATGAAAGCCAAAAACCTGTATACATTGCTAGAACACAAAACAAAGACATTGGATCTTGGACTTTCAAAATTGAGAAAGTAAAACAGGGCGTAGTTTATCAAGGCGTAGTTTTCGAAAAGGATTAATAAAATGGAAAATAAAACTGTTCGCTGCCCATTTTGTGATCACGAAACAAAACACGGCTTAGGTGTGTGTTTACCTTGCGGAGCAAACATAACATACGGTAAAGCACCGTTATGGTTTGGTCAAATTGGCGCTTTATTATCTGTCGTATTAAGCTTTGTGGTGCTGATTTTTTCAGAGAATATGTTTATTGGTTTAGCTTCTCTATTTGTGTTTTTGATCTTAACCTTTATTCTCTCTAAAACCATCTATTCAGAAAGAGTAGTATTCTCAAGATAAAAGTTTTACAAGCCCCGTTCAGGGGCTTTCTTTTTTTAAAATCGAAATAAATTTGATTTATGCTTTTGTCATAGTGTTAACTTTAAGTATTAAAACCTAAAGGAAAACATTATGAATAACATTCAGCATTTATCAAAACTCATCACTGAAATCAAAAACCCTTCATCACCTTCGAATGCTGCAAATCTAATAAAAGGCATTGAGCTATTTACTGGCTTTTGCCTTTATCTTGTTTGTGATGGATTAGCCAAGAAAGATTCTTTATTCAAAATAACATCTGAATTTTTTGATGGCAACATAATCAAAAACATGTCTAAGAATGAGGTTGTTAAATATACAAAAGCAGCAGACGCCGCTTTTCTCTACATGGACATTATAAAACAGGAAGAAGCCTTTACAGACGTTCTATCAGAGCTGTTTGAAGATCTCTACCTTACGGGTAAGAACGGCGACGGATTAGGCCAGTTCCTTACTCCTATGGACATTAGCAGCCTTACAGCGTCATTACAGGCAACATCAGGGCAATCAGGAACGTTCTATGAAGAATGTTGTGGCGCAGGCTCTATGACACTGGCAAGGCTCAGAGAACGCTGTAGGAGAGAAGGACACTATCTTGAACAGGCTGTTCAAATGAACGACATAGATCCACTAATGGTTAAGATGGCTATTGTTCAGATTATGGCTCCAGTAGCTTTTAAAGACGTAGATATAAAATCAGTCAAAATATTTAATGGCAATGCGTTATTAAACAACTTAAAACAATCCTTTAGTTATACCTCTTATCATAATAAAAAAAAAGTATAAAATAAATTAGACTTTTTCTTTTTTATAGATTAAAGATTATTAACCAAAACAAAAAAGGAGAAGTCATATGATAAAACACAAAACATTTATAGACGAATTAAAGGCTAAAGCAAAAGTATTATCTCAAGGGGAGGCTGTTATTCTGTTAGACGAAATAAACAGAAGAGAAGGGTTTCAGGCGACAATAGATTTTGTGTCAGATAACTTACCAGCATTAAGAGATCACTTTATAAATAACACTGTTAACCTTAATGGCTGTAGAAATATTAATTCAGTTTTGATTAATATGTTAATAGCACACTTTCAGAGCGTATATCTAAAATCATTTATACCAACAGCCAATAATAAAACCACTATAAAAAGGATATAACTACACCGTTTATCTGAAACATAAAGTAAAAGTATATTTAACTATATACTTTTATTTTATATCGGTTATAACTATATATATAAACCAAAACAAAGGAGAACAGTATGAAATACAATAACCCACTTGAGATAGCAACTATAACAACGAAAGTTTTAGCACATTATATTTATCAAGCAATATCAGACCTTGAAAAAGAAGATTATATTAAATATGACAACACCGATTATATCAAAGACTATTTAGATAGCGCTATTGATTCATTAGGAAGCGATGGTTTTTATACCGGTGTTATCAATTCATATTATGGTATGAATCATGATTTTGGTCATGACTACTTTGATACAGAGGATGAGTTAAAAGAGTATGTTTTAAAAGCTAACTTATATCTTATCAATGACTCTTTAGCTGTTGATGATGTATCAGATGAATATGATGCTTGTGAGCAGGTTTTAGAAATGCTTGAAGCTGACAGAAACGAAAACGATGAGTAATATTAACATAGCCCCGAAAGGGGCTGTTATATGGAGGTGTTAATTATGATTATCATAAAGCAATACTTAATAAAAGAATTTGAAAAGTTAGTAAAAGACTTTGGTTTTAATCCTTTCGAGGGGAGTATTATATTTGAAAGGCCATTTATTATTTCATTGGTATTAGTAATATTAGTTGCTGCCTTTAACAGTTTAAATATACAAGTAGCATTAGTTAATGAATTGGTTTCCGCATTAGGTATCAGTTCGGTTATAGTCATGAGTTATTATGTAGCAAGCAGGTTTTATCTAATGCCATTTCAAATATTATTTGTGCTTTTGTATATTGTGGAGATTACATCATGGGAATGAAAATGATATTCAAAAGGTTTGCTAAAGGATGTGCGTTTATAGCAATTGGTAGTATCACTGCACCTTATCATCTAATTTATGCTCAAATAAACCCGGAGGTTTTCTCAAGACGCTACAATATTAGTAAACAAGAGGTAGAGCGAATTAATGATTGGTTTTTAAGTTGGCAAAATCCTTTTATCCATTGTTTTTTGTTCTTTGGTTTGTGGTCTTTAATGTTTTTATTTTTATATGTGGTTTCTATTAAAACAAAAAAGATTGATTAAAAAGGATGTATATCTACCGCTTGTCGGAAACATAAAGGATTTGTATATTTTACTATATACTTTTACTTTATATCGGTTATAGGTATATACATAAACCAAAACAAAAGGAGAAGTATAATGAAAATAGAACACACAACAGTAATGATAGATAAATCCTTAGATGATGCAATAATGGATTTGAAAAGGAGAGAGAAAATAAAAAGAACAAACGATAATTTTATAGCAATGCTCAAAGGTGAAAAACATATTGTATCTTTTGAAGCGGCACAAGAAGCAGACTTTGAAATGGCTGAAGCTATAATGAGTTATTTTAAAAGTCCAACAAAAAGCAAATAACAATATTTAACGAGGTATTATATGGAAAAACAATTTATTAGCTTTCAACAAATCGTGAAGGAGATTAAAGAGCTTGAGTTAGAAAACAACGAAACTATGTATTTTAATGAGTTCTTAAACATACTTTATAGAGAAGAGTTATTGTCTTATGATGTTGAGCAGCATGAAGCATTTATTAAGAGCAATAGAGATTACATTGAATCCTTAAAACAGGATAGAGAACATAATCAATCCAAGTTTGTTATTGTTGTATATTTAAGAGACATGTATAAAGAGCTTAAGAAGCTGAACAGATCTGTAGGCTTGACAACAAGCAATAAAAATATTGAGCTTATTGAAGAATATGAGTCTATCAGTGGTCAGGAGAAAGAATTAGATAATGGTAAAAAAGCTGTTTTCTTAATTGACATGAAATATAAAAATAAAAAAGAGATCATAATCTGCATTATGGACGTTAACAAGAACCCTGCTGATTACAGCCCCTATGAAGACAGGACAGTATACAGGGAAGTGATTAATACGTTCAGGAGGCCAGTAGCTTACCTAAAGGCTCTACAGCGTGGTTTAGAAAAGTTTAGCAAATATTAAATAATATCTTTTTATATAGCATTTAAAAAGTTATATTATTTTTTACATTTATAACTATCAATTAAACCAAGAGAAACTATCAATACACCTTCATCTAAGGATTTAAGCTCATTATGGTTATTAATGTAATTTGATACATTTTTAACAACGGTAGCATTACTTTCATTCTGTGGGATACAAATATGTGATTGGATATTATTTAAAGATGCAATCCCGATTACATACCCAGAGAAAAAAGAACCTACACTTGTAATTTCTTTTTCATTATAATCCTTAGACATTTGATATAATTGTTCAGAATTAACACCTGATATAGCTGAAATAGGCAGCAATAAAAGTATAAAAATAATTTTTTTAAAATGCATCATGTTGGAAACCTCCTTTTGGTTAATGGTTATACTGTAGCTCATGTGAGCAACAAAAACAAGTAGTATATACTGATATAGACTATACTCTCTGTGTTGAAATCTGGCGTAGAACTAAGGTAATCAGGCACATCAGGGAGAAAGTAGAAGTATAACCAAAAGGCGAGTTTTACCTTATGCCGGAGCTGGAACCATAATGGCAGACCAGAAGATAACAGAGTATAGATTAGTATAATATAGTCTATACTCTTTGTTTTTGTCAGGGCGTTAGCCCTTCAGCACCTTCCCGGCCTTTACCAGTTCCTTTAGCTGTTGTTCTGAAAGGATGGCATCATGAGGAAGGGCAGAGTAGATGTTTCCAACTTTCCAGTTTCCCGGCTGTTCTGTTGGTTTCAGGATCACAACTGGTTCAGAGTCTTGCCCCTTCTCATAAATCCAGATTGCTCCAGTAAGGGTTTCATCTTCCATCTCAAAATCAGCTACTTCAACGTCGAAGTGTTTAGACAGTAGGGTAATCAGTTTCATGCTCGATGCTTCCTGTTATCGTTGGATTGATAATATTGTAGCTCAAATGAACCACAACTAGCAATTACAATATAGACTATACTAATCTATACTACTGTTAATTTGAGATCAGGTATCAAATAGGGTATGGGTTACTATGGGATTTAGGTTGATACCCATAAACCCAAACCAACAAAACCCAAAACCCTTAATTGCTTCCAACACCGCCATTAGCTACACTGTTCTACCTCGATCCTGTCCACCATACAAAGCTGTCCACCCTGCTAATTGGACTACTGGACAAGCAAATGGACAGTTTTAAACCCTAATTAGCTGTTGTCCACTGGACAGAACAACGTGTCCACTATACCAAATGGACAGATTGCAAGAGATAAAGCCTTATATATCAAGGCTTTACGGCTGGTGTCCACTTTGTCCAGTCTGTCCACCCACTACCAGACACACATACTGGACAGCCAAAAAATATAGCTGTCCACTTTGTCCAGCCTGTCCACCCACATAAAAATAACCAACCGGATCATATATGGATCGCTAATATGGGTTATGGGTTGGCGATATGGGTTGGGTTCTATACTCCCCTAATTTCCCTTTATGGGATGGGCTATAGCCC